>NZ_NEIU01000049.1:0-1227 GCF_002113595.1 Pseudomonas sp. B3(2017) | reverse complement strand
GGATTCGTAGGGGGATGCGGGGTCGGTGGTGGGGGTTACAGGAGGGTTGGGTGTGGGTTTGAACATGGTGAAGACCTCTGCTGAAAAATGGAGCTGGCCCATTCGATTTCCAGGCGAAGGGGTGGCAGCTGTACGCAGGCTGGAAATCCGGGAGCAGAGAACCCGGCAGACACGAAGGTCTCCTACGCACAGCCGCCATGACAGAGCGCACACCGTGAAGGTGCGCAAGCATACGTCATGAATGGCGCTTTTGCGTTCTGCATTCCTCGGACTTCCAGGCCCGGTCGCTGAGTTGGCAGCGACAGACACAGGCTAGGCCCCGGCCTTCCGAGGGACAACCTGAAAACCTTGTGGGAAGGATCTGCAAATCAGCAACATCCTTTAAACAATCTAGAACTGAAATGCTGTCCGGCTGTGGATGCGTCAGCCAAGGACAGGTCGGCTTTCAGGCCGCCATCGCCAGCAGGCTGGCTCCTACAGAAGAAGGGTGGATTCGAGAAAAATGCGGATTTTTCCGACCGAATTTGCAGGTTGCCCCTCGGAAGTGCGCCGTCCAGGATCGGCAGGCATCCACCTGAACCTCACGGAGCGTTTCCTCCATGCAACTCATCCCGTCAGCGACGACAGCGTGCCCGTTACCGAATAGACTGCCGGGCATTGCGCCCGGAGGCCCTATGACCGATCCACTGTGCCCAGTCGTTTCAGACCTTGAGCCTGACGAACAGGCGGCCAGTTATGACCGGTGGTTCAGGGCCGAGGTGCAGGCTTCCATCGATGACCCGCGCCCGAGCATTGCGCACGAGCAGGTGATGGCCGAAATGCATGCCCTGATGGAAGCGAAGCGCAAAACCCACGATGCCGATTGAGCGGCAGCCTGAAGCACGGGGCTGAGCGCCTGCAGATTCTTGAACACCTTAGCGACCGCCACCACGCAGCGGCCATGAAGCTCTTCAAGGCCATTGAAGCCGCTACGTCCAGATTGACTGTGCATCCCGGTCTCTGTGGCGAGGGACCTTGCTCACCTTGCTGTCAGGTCAACGCATTCAGGTCTTAGGCTCGACGTTATCCAGCGCCTGGCCCACCGCCACCTCACTCAACATCACCAATTGCGCAATGCCTAGCGCGGTGCGGCGGTGGCCGTTGTCCAGGGTGGCGGCGAAGTTGTTGAGCATCTCCGAGGCCGAGCCCAGGTTCTCGCTGGCGTTGGCCAGCAGGGATTCGGTGTCG
>NZ_NEIU01000048.1:0-1412 GCF_002113595.1 Pseudomonas sp. B3(2017) | reverse complement strand
GGTTCAGGGACGAACATCGGGTTGAGGTAATGGTCGAGGGCGCGCTCGGCGGCTTCGTTGAGCTTGCGCGAGTCGGGGGATTCGTAGGGGGACGTGGGGTCGGTTTCGGGTGGGTTGGGGGTGGGTTTGAACATGGTGTAGCTCCTTGAGAAATGGAGCCGTCAGCCATCGCTGCTAAACGAATGGGTGGCGGCTGTACGCGGGTTAGCAGACCAGGCTCAAGGATCCCGGCGCACCGAAGTGCCCCACGCAAAGCCGCCATGACGCATTCAGCGGAGCTCACGTGCCTTGAGAATTGCCGGGCTGCTAAACCCGATCACTGATTCGTCAGCGACCGCCAAACGATAGAACCCGCCCCCAAGGCGCACAAGACGGCGGATTCTGGCGTAGCTGTAGGCAATGGCGCAAGGTGGCGTGGGGTGGTGGGAGTGGTTTTAAACGGAAGTAAACAGACTCGATAAAAAATGAAGTGCATAGCCATTTCGGTTGAAATGGGGGCGTATAAATAAATCCGGATAAATCTATCCGTCCCCGTTTCCGCGCATGCCTCACTGCCGTCAGCTCATACCGCAAACCAGAAAATTGTCTAGGTGGTAGTCATTGCCATGCCGGGCTGATCGTGAATTCACAATCTCGATCAATACCGTTCCTGTTGTCGCCACCGCTTCATGTGCAATGTAGAACCAGTTGGCGTTGTTGACGGTAAAAGCTTGAGATACCGAATCTCCAATCCGTATTGAAAGCACGGCGGGGTTTCCTGATGAGAGATTGAAAGCTCTTGCTTCAGCCTGGAATCGGTATCTTCTACCCACTATGACGTCGTAGGTTTTATGCAGGACGACACCAGCATGGTATTCGCCGTTTGAAGTGTTGTTGTGTAAGTAATAGGCGCCCGGTGAACCAGCAAATATGATTTCTGCACCTGCTGGTCCTTTGTTCCAGCCTCCTAGTGACAAATTGTTGAAATCCACTGAGTCATACAGTTCTTGCACTGTCAGTGTCCGCACGTTCGAATAAGTGTCAGTGTCGTGATAGAGCGACTTGGCAAAGAGGCGCCGAACGCCAAACGGTAGTGTGACCGCCAACTGCCAAATCCCGGTGGTGGCGTCGGCGGTCGCCGTACCTTTGGACTCTGCAATTGAACTATCGCCGTCGAACACCTCGACCTTCTGCCCCGCCGTCGCTGTGCCGGTGAGCGTTAGGCTTGTGTCGGCGGTGACGCCGTCGTCCGGGATCTCGACGCCCTTTGAGTCCTTCACCGACGTGAGAGTCGGCGGCTCCAGTTCGACCGCAACACCAATCAAGAACCCCAGCGGATTGGAATAGCTCACCTTGCCCGTCTCGGCCCGCCGGATGCTGTAGCTCGCCGTCAGCGTCTCCCCGCGCCGGGCCTCGAAGTGCTGCTGCACGAA
>NZ_NEIU01000047.1:0-1909 GCF_002113595.1 Pseudomonas sp. B3(2017) | reverse complement strand
CGGATTGGAATAGCTCACCTTGCCCGTCTCGGCCCGCCGGATGCTGTAGCTCGCCGTCAGCGTCTCCCCGCGCCGGGCCTCGAAGTGCTGCTGCACGAACGCGGCGCTGAGGGTGAAGACGACGTCCTTGCCGGCGCTGAGGGCGTTGAGGGTCTTGCTGTCTTCGTGGAGCACGCCGCCTGCGGCGTCGCGCAGCTGCCAGGTGACCACGTCCATGGGCTTGGTCGGGGTGGCGAGCGGGTTGGGGCAGGTGACCGCGCTGGTGCCGCCGGCCAGGTCCTTGGGTTCGAGGGCGCCGTCCTTCTCGCCGAGGACGGTGGGCTTGACCAGCTCCAGCTGCGGCGCGCCGACGTTGAGCAGCGCGGCGTGCAGGGAGCCGCGGCTGACGATGGTGCCGTTGTCGTCGGCGAGCAGGTTGTAGGACAGGTCCAGCGTGCCGCCCTCCAGCGTCTTGAGGTGCCGGCCCTCGACCGTCACCGTGAAGCCGGCCGGGTCGTCGGCCTCGGCCTTGCTGGGGAAGTACCAGTCCAGCACCGGGTCGTAGGTGGTGGTGTCGGGCCGGGTGCCCAGCCACTTGAGCTCGATGGCCATGCCTTCCTGGATGAGCGGGTCGTAGGGGATGCGCACGCGCACGACCGGCAGGTCCGGGTCGAGGGCGCCGTCCTGGGCGTCCTCGGCGACGGGCGCGGCCAGGCGCTTGGGTTCGCCGACGAGGTTGACGAAGCGGCCCTTGGAGAGCAGGTCGGGCGAGCCGCCGCGCTCCACGCGGTAGCTGAAGATCGCCTGGGTCTTGGCCAGGTCGCGCACCTTGAGGTTGGGCACCTTCAGCTCGACGATGCTGGGCAGGTTGGCCAGCGGCTGGCCGCGCACCTCGACGGCCACCGCCTCGCCTTCCAGCGTGGTGCCCTTGAGCACGGCGACGATCACGTCGCCCAGCTTGAAGTCGGGGGCCAGGGCGATGATCTGCACGGTCGCGTCGGCGTCGCCCAGGGCGTCCAGGTCCAGCGTGTTGTTGACCGCCTCCTTGACGATCGGCGCGCCCAGCCGCGAGTGGCCGGTGTCCACCACGATCCGGGTCTCCCGGCACCAGTCCTCGGCGGCGTTGTCGACCCGGTCATGCAGCGTGAAGGTCACGGCCAGGCCTTCGGGGCCCGAGTCGCCGGCCTCGAGGATCACCGCCTCGCTGACGTGGACGGTGAGGGGGTTGGCGTCCGGGTCGTCGACCTGCGCCTGGGTCACCGGCGCCGACCTCACCAGCACGCCGCCCCAGCTCAGGGTCACCACGTCGCCCACGGCGATGTTGGGGTAGACGGGCTTGGCCGGGCGGCCGGGCTTGGCCTTGATCACGATGTCGACGCCTTGGGCGGCGGTGTCCTTGTCGATGCCGCCGGCGACCAGTTCGGGGTCGATGTACTGGAAGAGTTCGGAATGGGCGCCGTCCTCCGGATCCAGGTCCTGGCCGCCGGGCAGCTCCAGCTTGACGTGGAGCTGCACCGCCGGGGCGAAGGGCTCGGGCAACTGGCTCAGGCGGGTGACGATGTAGCCCAGGGTGTGCGCGCCGCTGGCGATGCGCCCCGGCGCCACCCACAGGGTCACGCGCTCGTTGACCTCGCTGTCCTGGGTAAGGGTGTGCTGGTCGACCTTGCCGTTGTCGAACAGCAGCTCGACCTTGTCGCCGCGGCTCATGTTGGCCCAGGGCAGGATGTGCACCTTCAGGCCCTTGCCTGGGAAGTTGTCCAGGGCGGCGGCGCGGTTGATGCCCCATGAGCCGTCAGGCAGCTGGGGTTCGGTGCGGCCGGGGATCTCGGGCTCGCGCAGGGCCAGGGGGGCGACGGCTCGCAGGGGCTGGATGAGCATGGCAAAGACTCCGGTGCGGGTGGGCGACGGGGTCATTGGAAGCCGGAAGGGG
>NZ_NEIU01000046.1:0-2198 GCF_002113595.1 Pseudomonas sp. B3(2017) | reverse complement strand
GGGTTGGGGGTGGGTTTGAACATGCTTGCATCTCCAGAGTCATGGAGCCGCCTCGATTCGCTGCGATACGAGAGGGTGGCAGCTATACGCGGGTCGCAGACCGGGACTCTAGAACCGGCAGGCCCGAAGGCCTCCCACGTACAGCCGCCATGACAGGCATGGAGGAGATTGTGCGTCCAGAGATCGACGGGCTGCGAGACCCGATCACTGATTCGTCAGTGACCGCCAAACGATAGAACCCGCCCCCCAGGCGCACAAGCCGGCGGATTCTGGCGTAGTTGTAGGCAATGGCGCAAGGCGATGTGGGTGTATGGAAACTGTGATCAACATGTTTAAACATGTCTCGCTGCAGATTAGTCAATGCAATAATCTAGAAGAGGAAATGAGGACGGATAAACACATCCATCCTCATCTCTTCGTTAACTTCAGAACTGAAAAAAATCAAAAAAACAACGCATAAATGAATCCGTCACCATTTTCATTATGGCTGACTAACTCCATCTTAGATTGTCTAGATCTACTCCTCCGCGAATATCTTTTATGACGATTTTGCTAAGGCCGGCCTGGTCGGTATGGCTGCCAGGTCTGAATGAACTTCCAGATGGCGATAGGGTGATTTCTTTGACAGCACCATCAAGGTTGAAAAAGCTTATTGTTGCTGCGTTGTAGCAGATGTACTCATAGTTAAAATTCTTAATTATGCCGTCAAATGTCAGTTCTACTGTGGCGTAGTATGTTACTGACATGTATTTGGGAGATTCCTTCCATAGAATAACGCCATAATATAAGGGGTTCGGAACGGACTTCACATAGAAAGTCAATCCGCTTTGGCACCGTTTCGACTGCCCCGCGGCGAACGTTCCATGTGGTTCTGTTTCCCAATTTTCTGAACCTGAAACCCAACGCACAACTTTAAAGGTTCTGGAATCAGAAACAGGCTCGGTTCCATAGCGCGCCTTGGCCGTAAAACTGTGCGCCGCCACGCTCAGGCCCGACGCTGTCAGTGTCCACACACCCGAGGTCGCATTCGCCGTGACCTCGCCCTTGGACACATTGCCATCGAACACCTCGACCTTCTGCCCTTTCGCTGCTGCGCCGGTGAGCGTGACGCTGGTCTCAAGAGTCATACCGTCGTGCGGAATGTCCACACCCTTCGGATCTTTCACCGAGGTGATGGTCGGCGCTGTCGCCGCCGTCACGGTCAGGGTTCTGGCCGCCGACACCGGACTGGCGCCGTACAAGGCTTTCGCCGTGAATCTGTGTGCCGCGACGCTCAACCCCGATACCGTCAGCGTCCATACGCCCGATGTCGCATTCGCGGTCACTTGGCCCTTGGACACGGTGCCATCGAACACCTCGACCTTCAGGCCTTTGGCCGCCGTGCCGGTGAGCGTGACGCTGGTTGCGACCGTGATGCCGCCGTTTGCGATCTCGACGCCCTTGGGGTCCTTCACCGAAGTGATCGTCGGCGCGACCGAGGTCACTACCGTCAGCAGCCGCACATTCGAATAGGTCGCCGTGCTGTGGTACAGCGACTTGGCATACAACCGCCGCCCGCCCACGGGAACGGTGATGCTGAGTTCCCACGCACCCGTCGTTGCGTGAGCCGTCACCGTGCCCTTGGACACCGCCGTCGAGCCGTTGCCGTCGAAGATCTCCACCTTCTGCCCTTTGCTGGCCGTGCCCCGCAGCTTCAGCGTGGTGCTCACGGTGCTGGTGCCTTCCGGAACCTCCACGTTGTTGGCGTCCAGCACATTGCTCAGCGTCGGCTTGATGAGCGCCACCACCGTGAAGCTGCGCGGCGTCGATACCAGTCCGTCGCCGTACATTGCCTTGGCGGTGAAGGTGTGCACCGCCGCGCTCAACCCGCTCACAGTCAACGTCCAGCGGCCGGTCGCGGCATCGGCGGTGGCTTGGCCTTTGGATGTGACGCCATCCAGCACATCGACTTTCTGGCCCTTGCTGGCGGTGCCGCTCAGCACTACCGAGGTTTCGACGATGAGGCTGCCGTCTGGAACCTCCACGCCGCTGGGCGAGCCCTTGACGGAGTCGAGCGTCGGCGGGTCGAGCGATATCGGTTGGCCGATCACGAACGTCAACGGATTGGAATAGCTCACCTTGCCCGTCTCGGCCCGCCGGATGCTGTAGCTCGCCGTCAGCGTCTCCCCGCGCCGGGCCTCGAAGTGCTGCTGCACGAA
>NZ_NEIU01000045.1:0-2260 GCF_002113595.1 Pseudomonas sp. B3(2017) | reverse complement strand
TTCGTGCAGCAGCACTTCGAGGCCCGGCGCGGGGAGACGCTGACGGCGAGCTACAGCATCCGGCGGGCCGAGACGGGCAAGGTGAGCTATTCCAATCCGCTGGGGTTCGTGATCGGCGTGGCGCTGCAGCTGCAGCCGCCGCGCATCCAGCAGGCCGAGGCCGACGGCCAGACCCTGCAGCCGGTGAAGGCCAAGGACGCGCTGACCGCCGTCATCCCCGCCGAAGGCCTGCAGCCCGCCGACCTCCTCAGCGTCACCTGGCAGGGCGCGCCGGGCAGCCACGCCGAAGGTTCCCACACCACCGAGGCCAAACCGATCAGCCAGAGCGGCTACAGCATCGCCCTGCCGCCCACGGTGCTGGCCTTCGCCCTGGGCAAGACCGTCACCGTGACCTACAGGATCGAGCGCGGCGGCAAGGTGTTCGACTCGCCGCCGCTGAGCCTGAAGGTCGGCACCTTGCCGGCGACGGCGCTGAACTCGCCGGTCATCACCGACGCCGACGCGGGCAACGTGCTGGACCTGGCGGCGCTGGGCAGCAAGGACGTGACGATCCGCGCACAGGACTGGGCGCTGATCGCCACGGGCCAGCAGGTGTGGATGAGCCTGCTCGGGCGCAAGGCCGACGGCGCGGCGCATGACCTGACGGTGTGGAACGGCGGCGCTTCCTACGTCAACGCCACGTGGTTCCAGCAGAAATACTGGAACCGGAGCGTGGCCAACAGCTACTTCAAGGCGCTGGCCGACGGCAGCCAGTTGACCCTGAAGTTCAAGGCAGCGCTGGACAAGAGCAACGTGGCGGCCAATGCGGTGGTGTTTGCGGATCGGGTGTATACGGTGAAGGCGGTGCCGTTGGTGGTGCCGACGCTGACCAACGTGCTGGACGCCAACAACGTCGAGGTGCCGGAAGGCACCTACACCGTCAGCACCACGCTGACCCTCAAGGGCACCGCCAGCAAAGGCTTGCAGGTCGAGGTCTACGACGGCAACGGCTCGACGGCTGTGTCCAAGGGCAAGGCCACCGCTGACGCCACAACCGGGCGCTGGGAGCTCAAGATCAGCGTGCCGGTGGGGGCGCGGCGGCTGTACGCCAAGTCGCTGTATCACAGTACGGCGACTTATTCGAATGTGCGGCTGCTGACGGTGACAAGTCCGATGTCCATCGACCCATCGCCTATGACATTGAATGGGTTCGCGCTAGTTACGCCTACGGGCTGGGAGGTCAATCCTGCGTACGATTTCCCGGGAAATACTTCCACTCGCACGCCGAAGACGGGGATTCCGCCCTACACCTACAGCTCGGCGAATCCCGCAATTGCAAAGGTGAGTAATACTGGCAAGGTAGAAGGGCTCCAAAATGGTCGCACGGTCATTAGCGTGCGGGACGCATCGGGTCAGACTCGTGAATACAGCGTTACAGTTTCGAATGTGTATCGCCTTGTGACGCGTGACACGACGCTGGCTGGTAACACGGCAACCCTTTGGGCTTCACTCGGTTGGGTTCGCATCACACAAGCACATGCATTGAGCTTTGCCAAACGATACCAACCACCTTATGAGCGTTACTTCCCCACGCACATAACATATAGAGACGGAGTAGCGCTCGGCCCTTTGGTTGTGTTTGATGGGTGGTGCTATGAATTCGCACCGATAATGTACCCCCAATTTCTGTGGCGCTCGGAGGCTTCTGCTTGCACTTCCGGTAACAACACAGCACAAATGTGGGGATTGCTACCCACTCCGTAAACTCTGAATGAGCCGTGCGCTTAAAACCCTTGCAAGCTCCGCAGCAGCAGTAACTTTTGCCATGTCTATGCTGAAAAAATGGGGACGGATTTATTTATACGTCCCCATTTCAATCGAAATGGCTATGCACTTCATTTTTCAGCCACTTCGTTTACTTCCGTTTAAAACCACTTCCACCACCCCACGCCACCTTGCGCCATTGCCTACAGCTACGCCAGAATCCGCTGGCTTGTGTGCCTTAGGGGCTGGTTTTATTGTTTGCCGGTCACTGACGAATCAGTGATCGGGTTTAGCGATCCGACTCCCCACAGACGCAACAATGCCCTGTCTCATATGCAGTCAACTGCCTGCATTTGCGTAATGGTGGCTGTGCGCGGGAGACCTTCGGGTCTACCCGGGGTTTCTGTGACCCGGATCGCTAACCTGCGTACAGCCGCCACCTTTACTTGTTTAGCGATGGGTTGTGGCGGCTCAATCAATCACGGAGCGCATGCCATGTTCAAACCCACCCCCAACC
>NZ_NEIU01000044.1:1772-3326 GCF_002113595.1 Pseudomonas sp. B3(2017) | reverse complement strand
GTGGGAGCTGGCTTGCCAGCGATGAGGCCCTTACAGGCTCGGCAGCAGTTTGGCAGGCACCAACGCGCTCAGGCACCGCGACGCCAGCAGCCCGGTCGCCGCGTCGATGTCCGGCGCAAAGAAACGGTCCTTCTCGTAGAACGGCACCTCGGCGCGCAGGGCCGCGCGGGCCTGCTCCAGCGCCGGCGAGCTCTTCAGGCCGTCGCGCAGATCCAACCCCTGGGCCGCCGCCAGCCATTCCACCGCGAGGATCCCGCGGGTGTTCTCGGCCATTTCCCACAGGCGCTTGCCGGCGGCCGGGGCCATCGACACGTGGTCTTCCTGGTTGGCGGAGGTCGGCAGGCTGTCCACCGAGTGCGGATGGGCCAGCGCCTTGTTCTCGCTGGCCAGCGCCGCGGCCGTCACCTGGGCGATCATGAAGCCGGAGTTCACCCCGCCGTTGGCCACCAGGAACGGCGGCAGCTGCGACATGTGCTTGTCCATCATCAGCGAGATGCGCCGCTCGCTCAGGGAGCCGATCTCGGCGATGGCCAGGGCCATGTTGTCGGCGGCCATGGCCACCGGCTCGGCGTGGAAGTTGCCGCCGGAGATCACGTCGCCCTCGGCGGCGAACACCAGCGGGTTGTCGGATACGGCGTTGGCCTCCACCGCCAGCACCTCGGCGGCCTGGCGGAACTGGGTCAGGCACGCGCCCATGACCTGCGGCTGGCAGCGCAGGGAGTACGGATCCTGCACCTTCTCGCAGTTCTGGTGCGAGTCGGACACCTCGCTGCGCTCGCCCAGCAGGTGGCGGTAAGCAGCAGCCGCATCGATCTGGCCCTTCTGGCCACGGGCGACATGGATGCGCGCGTCGAACGGCGAACGCGAGCCGAGCACCGCCTCGACGGTCAGGCCGCCCACGGCCAGCGCGCCGGCGAACAGGTCCTCGCCCTCGAACAGCCCGCGCAGGGCGAACGCGGTGGACACCTGGGTGCCGTTGAGCAGCGCCAGGCCCTCCTTCGCCGCCAGGGTCAGCGGCTTGAGGCCGGCGACCTTCAGGGCCTCGACGGCCGGCAGCCATTCGCCCTTGTGGTGCGCCTTGCCCTCGCCCAGCAGCACCAGCGACATGTGCGCCAGCGGCGCCAGGTCGCCGGAGGCGCCGACCGAGCCCTTGAGCGGGATGTGCGGGTAGACCTCGGCGTTGACCAGCGCGATCAGCGCGTCGATCACCTGCCGGCGGATGCCGGAGAAGCCGCGGCTCAGGCTGTTGACCTTGAGCACCATGATCAGGCGGCACAGCGCGTCGCTGACCGGCTCGCCGACGCCGGCGGCGTGGGACAGCACCAGGGAACGCTGGAGGTTCTCAAGGTCCGCGCTGGCGATGCGGGTCGAGGCCAGCAGGCCGAAACCGGTGTTGATGCCGTAGGCGGTACGGTTCTCGGCGATGATCCGCTCGACGCAGGCGACGCTGGCGTCGATCGGCGCCGAGGCGCTGTCGTCGAGGGTCAGCGTGACGGGGCTCTGGTAGACGTCACGCAGTTGGGCCAGGGTCAGTTGGCCGGGAATCAGGTTCAG
>NZ_NEIU01000044.1:0-1646 GCF_002113595.1 Pseudomonas sp. B3(2017) | reverse complement strand
CCAGTGATCATCGGCAGGTTCAGGCCCTGCTCTTTGGCGCAGTCGATCGCAATCTGGTAACCGGCATCGGCATGACGCATCACCCCGGTGCCCGGGTCGTTGTGCAGCACGCGGGCGATGCGCTCGGCCGCCTCGTCGGTGCCGTCACAGACGATCACCATCCCCGAGTGCTGCGAGAAGCCCATGCCCACACCGCCGCCGTGGTGCAGCGACACCCAGGTCGCGCCGCTCGCGGTGTTGAGCAGGGCGTTGAGCAGCGGCCAGTCGGACACGGCGTCGGAGCCGTCCTGCATCGATTCGGTCTCGCGGTTCGGGCTCGACACCGAACCGGAGTCCAGGTGGTCGCGGCCGATCACGATCGGCGCCGACAGCTCGCCGCTGCGCACCATCTCGTTGAACGCCAGGCCGAGCTTGGCGCGCAGGCCCAGGCCGACCCAGCAGATGCGCGCCGGCAGGCCCTGGAAGCTGATGCGCTCGCGCGCCATGTCCAGCCAGTTGTGCAGGTGCGCGTCGTCCGGGATCAGCTCCTTGACCTTGGCGTCGGTCTTGTAGATGTCCTGCGGGTCGCCCGACAGCGCCGCCCAGCGGAACGGGCCGATGCCGCGGCAGAACAGCGGACGGATGTAGGCCGGCACGAAGCCGGGGAAGTCGAAGGCGTTCGCCACGCCCTCTTCCTGGGCCATCTGGCGGATGTTGTTGCCGTAGTCGAAGGTCGGCACGCCCATCTTCTGGAAGTCCAGCATCGCCTTCACGTGCACCGCCATCGACTGCTTGGCGGCCTTGACCACCGCCGCCGGCTCGGTCTTGGCGCGGGCGCGGTACTCGTCCCAGGTCCAGCCGGCCGGCAGGTAGCCGTTGAGCGGGTCGTGGGCGCTGGTCTGGTCGGTGACCATGTCCGGACGCACGCCGCGGCGCACCAGCTCCGGCAGGATCTCCGCGGCGTTGCCGCACAGGGCGATGGAGATCGCCTTGCCTTCGGCGGTGTACTTGGCGATGCGCGCCAGGGCGTCATCCAGGTCCTTGGCCTGCTCGTCGACGTAGCGGGTCTTGAGGCGGAAGTCGATGCTCACCTGCTGGCATTCGATGTTCAGCGAGCAGGCGCCGGCCAGGGTCGCGGCCAGCGGCTGCGCGCCGCCCATGCCGCCCAGGCCTGCGGTCAGCACCCACTTGCCGGTGAGGTTGTCGTTGTAGTGCTGGCGGCCGGCCTCGACGAAGGTCTCGTAGGTGCCCTGGACGATGCCCTGGCTGCCGATGTAGATCCAGCTGCCGGCGGTCATCTGGCCGTACATGGCCAGGCCCTTGGCGTCCAGTTCGTTGAAGTGCTCCCAGGTCGCCCAGTGCGGCACCAGGTTGGAGTTGGCGATCAGCACGCGCGGGGCGTTGGCGTGGGTCTTGAACACGCCGACCGGCTTGCCCGACTGCACCAGCAGGGTCTCGTCGTCGTTGAGGTTGGTCAGGCTCTCGACGATCTTGTCGTAGCACTCCCAGTTGCGCGCCGCACGGCCGATGCCGCCGTAGACCACCAGCTCTTTCGGGTTCTCGGCCACTTGCGGGTCGAGGTTGTTCATCAGCATGCGCAGCGGCGCTTCGGTCAGCCAGCTCTTGGCGGTCAGCTGGTTGCCGCGGGGGGCGCGGATTTCGACGTC
>NZ_NEIU01000043.1:0-3763 GCF_002113595.1 Pseudomonas sp. B3(2017) | reverse complement strand
GCAGGAACTCACCGACTACAGCGGCGAGATCATGTGGTCGGCCAAGTACCGCGCCTACGGCAACCTCGCCGCCCTCGACGTGGCCGAAATCGACAACCCGCTGCGCTTCCAGGGCCAATACTTCGACGCGGAGACAGGCCTACACTACAACCGGCATCGCTACTACAATCCGGGGACTGGACGCTTCCTGACGCCGGACCCGATCAAGCTGGCGGGTGGGTTGAACAACTACCAGTACGTGCCTAACCCTACGGGGTGGGTGGATCCGTTGGGGTTGAGTAGCAACAACTGCCCTGGAAAGAAGATTGACACAAGTGATTATCAGACCCGAAAGGAATTAAGGTCTGATATCTACGACGCGAAACGTCCGGAAGGCCGCCATGCAACAAAACACACCAATGCTCAATCAGCAGAGCAAGCGCGGTCAATGAGCCTCGGCAAAGGAACTAAGGACGGAAAGCCTGAAGCATCTTACTTGCCAGACATTGCAAACAATGTGAGTGGTTTTGAAAAGCAAGCTGCATATGCTGCAGTGCGTGATGGAAACGTTTTTGACCATGGCGGCTCGAGATATATGTTTTATCGCTCAGAAACCCCGGTTGGCTACAATAACGGCGAATTAACAAACTGGGTCAGAATTGAATTGACCAAGGCTGGCGAACCCGTTATACATAGCTTCCCTGCGTCTCCTGAACAGGTTCAAAAATACATGGGGAAAACAAAATAGCATGAGCAATAAATTAGAATACGAACTCCATCCGCTTCGAGTCCCAAGCGGCTGGACAATCACAATCAATAATCTATTTGAAGTTGAGCTTACCCCTAGCACTGCCGAATGGTTTAGCAGCTCTGTCTTACTAGGTGGAGTCCGACGTTCAACTGGACATTGCTTCGACTCCCGAGTTGAACCTGAAGGTGATCCAAATGGGGAATTTGTAATCGACTTCCTGACAATCAGGTACGACAACAAAGGAAAGCCTCTAAAAAACTCTGAAGAATCTCTAGGGGAATTTAGAACAAAAAACAAAGCTGAATTCATCAGCAAAATTGAGTCCTTTATGTTAGATACTCAAACTGTAAATTTAAAATAAGTAATGGAGGTGAATTGGTTCTGAATACTTGAAGAAACAATCTGCCTCCATTTCGTTACCGCAGCTACATCTACGAATCGGGCACCTTCCGCCCGCTCGCGATGCTCGACGGCGAAGGCCCGCTCCGGGCCACGCCGTTCTACTACCAGCTCGACCACCTCGGCACCCAGCAGGAACTCACCGACTACAGCGGCGAGATCACGTGGTCGGCCAAGTACCGCGCCTACGGCAACCTCGCCGCCCTCGACGTGGCCGAAATCGACAACCCCCTGCGCTTCCAGGGCCAGTACTTCGACGCGGAGACAGGCCTACACTACAACCGCCATCGCTACTACAATCCGGGGACTGGACGGTTCCTGACGCCGGATCCGATCAAGCTGGCGGGTGGGTTGAATAACTACCAGTACGTGCCTAACCCTACGGGATGGGTGGATCCACTAGGATTGGACAACTGCCCTGGAGCAGATTGTAAACCCCCGAACAATACCGCAAATGCGACCAAGCCTGATCGCATCCCGATGACGCAATCTAAATATGATGAGATTATTAATTTAGAACGAGGCGATCGGCCTGGGAGTGCGCGTGAGTACTTGCCGGAGCAGTATGTGGACCTTCACGAAGAGGCTTTTAGACAACAAGGTGGCTCATTTGTTGTTATTGATCAGTGGATTGAGCGATCCTCCTATCCGACGTTACCCCTAGAAAATTTGTAGGCCTACCGTCCGAAATGGACAGTGTAGTTGCAAAATACAAAGCAAGTGGTGGAGACTGGGAGGTTCTAAACCGAGAGCTAAATCTGGGTTCGAACGACCTTTCGTCAGCTACAATTTATCTAGTAAAAATTAAACCTGATGACCCACGATTCAAATACGAAATACCTAACGGGAACGAAGCCGGTGCTTACCCTAAAGAATGGGTTCCTGGTGGCGAGACCAAGAGCGGCACCAAAGAGGCAGCGCTCATCAGCTCCGAGACAATCGATCACGGTGCCGACATGAAGAAACTTTTAAGCCAATTTGATGATTGGGAACAACTCCAATGACAACCAATTTTGAAACAGCCTTAAATAAAAATGAGTTTCCCGATTATTTTAGAGGAAATGGCGAATACTTCACACGAGACCCTGACTGGGGAACCCAGTTGCATATAATAAATTGGCAGGGGCTATGTGGTTATTTTAAAACATTGGATAACTCGACAGAGATATTGAAGGGGGCGTTTAGCGTCTACTTAAACTCGGTTGAGCTTACTAAAAATGACGCTAATGATCTGTTTGAGAACATTGGATGCTACTATTACCTGCGAAATAAGCATCCTTTTTTGTCGAAGCATGGATTCGACCTTGTGCGAAATGCCGCTGATAGTGAAAAACAGAAAATCTCGCTCGTCATGGCATTCCTAAGAAAGACTGTCGTAACCGACAACAACCCACAAGACATAGAGCTTTATAATCGTCGCATGAGCAAACTCATTGACGACGGTGGCCCAGCCAACATCGATAATCTTTAATTTATCTTTGACGACGGAGCCCATCAGCTTATTCCGCATTGATGGGCGGGTCACCTCCCGTGAACAAGGTGCACGTGGTGCGCATTTGCTGAGCCTCCGAAACCAGTCAATCCGACTTCATCTACGTGCAGAATGTCACTTTTATCCGGAGAAATGGCTGTGCTAACCGAGCTGCAGGCCCGTACAGCGCTCAAAGAATTAATTGAGAAATATCTCAAGGACAAATCTCTCGACTTCGACCGCCTAATCGAAATTGTTCAGAATCCTTCGCGACAAGTACCGATCAAAGGGGTGTTGGAAGATATTCGCCGCCACAACAAAATTGAGTACACGCTAGAAGAGCTTCAACTGTTCGACAACCTTCTATATATGTATGGGTAATTTGCTTGCTACTAATAACCGGAGACCCAAAAAAGAAGACGCCATGAATACCCCCTAAGCTTGACGACAAGCCAATATCGCGGCATGAAATGCATAGTCAGAGACAGACCTCGCAGCAATGATCGCTTGATGCTCGATGGTGTGCTTTGGGTGCTCTGCTCAGGCGAGATATGCCTGAGCGAAACAATAACTTTACTACCACCAGGAACGACTCCATGAGATTCACCTCAGAAAACGAAACAGTTAATCAACATCACATTGGATACCGAAGCCTTGGCTTCGGCGAACCAACAGACCTAAAAACAAAACAATACGAACTAATTATCGAGCTTAACAAACTGCCAAGCAGCTTCATAGAACACGCCAACACATTCATCCAACAATGCAGGCTTGACGATACTGAACAAGGCTTCTCTGACATCCAGGAACTACAAACTTTGCAGTATCCCGAGTTTTACGAGCTAACGAAAAAATCTCCAACCCTATCCGCATCCTTAATAAAGGACTACCTTTACTTCGACCTGCTTTTTGCACTATTCCCGCAAACTGAAAACCTAAAGCTTGTGATAAGCAATATAACGAGCATCCAAGTAAGTGATACCAGATTAAAAATAACAGGCGAAACCTTTCCTTTCAAATAAACACCAACACTAAAAATTTTTACCAGCCATAGTAAAACCCACCACGCTCGACTACCGCCACCTGCCCGGCGGCCAGCTCAGCGGCATCGACCTCAACGGCTCGCGCCTGACCCGCCACCAGTTCAGCGCCGGCCGCGAACA
>NZ_NEIU01000042.1:0-4296 GCF_002113595.1 Pseudomonas sp. B3(2017) | reverse complement strand
GCCGGCCAGGGCGTCGTTCGGCGCGGTGGTGGTGACGGTGCCGGTGGTCTTGCCCACTTCGATGGTGATCGATTGGCCGTTCGCCAGGGTCACGGTGACGGGCGAGCCGGTTACCGGAGCGCCGACGGTAGCGGTGTAGGTGACGGTGCCGCCTTCAGCCGCCGACTCGGTGGCAGTCAGCTTCACGGTGGTGGTGTCGATGGTGTCGGTGACGTTGGTCACCGCCGGGACGGTGCTCGGCACCAGGCTCTCGAAGTTGCCGCCGGACGCATCCTTGATGGTGACTTCGACTTTGCCGGCGTCCTTGTAGACGTCGTCGGCAGGCGCCGGAACGGTCACGGTGCCGGACGTCTTGCCGGCCTCGATGGTGATGGTCGCGCCGTTGGACAGGGTCACGGTCACCGGGGTGCCGGCGGCATTGGTCAGGGTCGCGGTGTAGGTGATCGAGCCGCCTTCGGCCACCGAGTCGGTGGCGCTCAGGTTCAGGTGGGTGGTGTCGGTGGTGTCCGAGACCGCCGTGTCGGCGGACTTGCCGTCCACGTCCAGTTTTTCGTAGTTGCCGCCGCTCGCGCCGTTGATGGTCACGCTCAGGGAACTGCCGCCGGCCAGCGGGCTGTTCGGCGCCACGAAGTTCACGGTGCCGGTGGTCTCGCCGACGGCGATGGTGATGGTCTGGCCGTTGGACAGCGTCACGACCACAGGCGAGCCGGTGACCGGTGCGGTCACGGTCGCGGTGTAGACCACGGTCTCGCCTTCGGCGACGTTCGCCGTGGCGGTCAGCGACACGGTGGAGGTGTCGATGGTGTCGTTGACGGTGGTCACCGCCGGCGTGCCGCTGGTGACCAGGTTCTCGAAGTCGCCGCCGGTCGTGCCCTTGATGGTCGCCTCAACGGTGCCCGCGTCTTTGTAGACGTCGTCGGCCGGGGCCGGAACGGTCACGGTGCCTGAGGTCTTGCCGGCCTCGATGGTGATGGTCGCGCCGTTGCTCAGCGTCACGGTCATCGGCGTGCCGGCGGCGTTGGTCAAGGTGGCGGTATAGGTGATCTGGCCGCCTTCGTTCACCGTGCCGGTGGCGCTGAGCGTCAGGTTGGTGGTGTCGACAGTGTCGGTCACGGTGGTGCTGACCGGGGTCTTGTCACCCACCAGGTTCTCGTAGTTGCCGCCGCTGACGTCGGTGATCGCGTTGGTCAACGGTGCGTGACCGTTCAACGCGTCGTTCGGCGCGGTGGTGGTCACGGTGCCGGTGGTCTTGCCGACTTCAATCGTGATGCTCTGGCCGTTGGCCAGGGTCACGGTGACAGGCGAACCGGTCACTGGCGCGCCCACGGTGGCGGTGTAGGTGACGGTGCCGCCCTCAGTTGCCGACTCGGTGGCGGTCAGCTTCACGGTGGTGGTGTCGACGGTGTCGGTGACTTCGGTGACGGCCGGCGTGGTGCTTGGCACCAGGTTCTCGAAGTTGCCGCCCGTTGCGTCCTTGATCGTGACCTCAACCTTGCCGGCGTCCTTGTAGACGTCGTCGGCAGGGGCCGGAACGGTCACGGTGCCGGTGGTCTTGCCGGCTTCGATGGTGATGGTGGCGCCGTTGCTCAACGTCACAGTGACCGGCGTGCCGGCCGGGTTGGTCAGGGTCGCGGTATAGACGATCGAACCGCCCTCGGCCACGGAACCGGTGGCGCTCAGGGACAGGTGGGTGGTGTCGACGGTGTCGGTCACGGTGGTGCTGACCGGGGTCTTGTCGCCCACGAGGTTCTCGTAGTTGCCGCCGCTGACGTCGGTGATCGCGTTGGTCAACGGTGCGTGACCGTTCAACGCGTCGTTCGGTGCGGTGGTGGTCACGGTGCCGGTGGTCTTGCCGACTTCGATGGTGATCGACTGGCCGTTGGCCAGGGTCACGGTGACGGGCGAACCGGTCACAGGCGCGCCGACGGTGGCGGTATAGGTGACGGTGCCGCCCTCGGCTGCCGACTCGGTGGCGGTCAGCTTCACGGTGGTGGTGTCGATGGTGTCGGTGACTTCGGTGACGGCCGGAACGGTGCTTGGCACCAGGTTCTCGAAGTTGCCGCCCGTTGCATCCTTGATCGTGACCTCAACCTTGCCGGCGTCCTTGTAGACGTCGTCGGCAGGCGCCGGAACGGTCACGGTGCCGGTGGTCTTGCCGGCTTCGATGGTGATGGTGGCGCCGTTGGACAGGGTCACGGTCACCGGGGTGCCGGCCGGGTTGGTCAGGGTCGCGGTGTAGACGATCGAACCGCCCTCGGCCACGGAACCGGTGGCGCTCAGGGACAGGTTGGTGGTGTCGACGGTGTCGGTGACGGTGGTCGATACCGGGGTCTTGTCGGCGACCAGATTCTCGTAGTTGCCGCCGCTGACGTCGGTGATCGCGTTGGTCAGCGGTGCGTGGCCGTTCAACGCATCGTTCGGCGCGGTGGTGGTCACGGTACCGGTGGTCTTGCCGACCTCGATGGTGATCGATTGGCCGTTGGCCAAAGTGACCGTCACAGGAGAGCCGGTGACCGGCGCGCCCACGGTGGCTGTGTAGGTGACGGTGCCGCCCTCAGCCGTCGACTCGGTCGCCGTCAGTTTCACGGTGGTGGTGTCGACGGTGTCGGTGACTTCGGTCACGGCCGGAACGGTGCTCGGCACCAGGTTTTCGAAGTTGCCGCCGGTGGCGTCCTTGATCGTGACCTCAACCTTGCCGGCGTCCTTGTAGACGTCGTCGGCAGGGGCCGGAACGGTCACGGTGCCGGACGTCTTGCCGGCCTCGATGGTGATGGTCGCGCCGTTGGACAGGGTCACGGTCACCGGGGTGCCCGCTGGGTTGGTCAGCGTGGCGGTGTAAACGATCGAACCGCCCTCGGCCACAGTGCCGGTGGCGCTGAGCGTCAGGTCAGTGGTGTCGACGGTGTCGGTCACAGTGGTGCTGACCGGGGTCTTGTCGGCGACCAGGTTCTCGTAGTTGCCGCCGGACACGCCGGTGATCGAGTTGGTCAGCGGTGCATTGCCGGCCAGGGCGTCGTTCGGCGCGGTGGTGGTGATCGTGCCGGTGGTCTTGCCGACTTCGATGGTGATGGTCTGGCCGTTGGCCAGGGTCACGGTCACCGGAGAACCGGTCACTGGCGCGCCGACGGTGGCGGTGTAGGTGACGGTGCCGCCTTCCGCTGCCGTTTCCGAAGCGGTCAGCTTCACGGTGGAGGTGTCGATGGTGTCGGTGACTTCGGTGATGGCCGGAACGGTGCTCGGCACCAAGTTCTCGAAGTTGCCGCCCGTTGCATCCTTGATCGTGACCTCAACCTTGCCGGCGTCCTTGTAGACGTCGTCGGCAGGCGCAGGGACGGTCACGGTGCCGGTGGTCTTGCCGGCCTCGATGGTGATGGTCGCGCCGTTGGACAGGGTCACGGTCACCGGCGTACCTGCCGGGTTGGTCAGGGTCGCCGTATAGACGATCGAACCGCCCTCGGCCACGGTGCCGGTGGCGCTGAGCGTCAGGTCGGTGGTGTCGGCGACATCGGTCACGGTGGTGCTGACGGGGGTCTTGTCGGCCACCAGGTTCTCGTAGTTGCCACCGGAAACACCGGTGATCGCGTTGGTCAGCGGCGCGTTGCCAGCCAGGGCGTCGTTCGGCGCGGTGGTGGTGACCGTACCGGTGGTCTTGCCGACTTCGATGGTGATGGTCTGGCCGTTGGCCAGGGTCACGGTCACCGGAGAGCCGGTCACCGGAGCACCCACGGTAGCGGTGTAGGTGACGGTGCCGCCCTCGGCCACCGACGTGTCGGCCGTCAGTTTCACGGTCGAGGTGTCGATGGTGTCCGTGACTTCGGTGACGGCCGGCGTGGTGCTCGGCACCAGGTTCTCGAAGTTGCCGCCGGTGGCGTCCTTGATGGTCACTTCGACTTTGCCGGCGTCCTTGTAGACGTCATCGGCCGGCGCAGGGACGGTCACGGTGCCGGTGGTCTTGCCGGCTTCGATGGTGATGGTCGCACCGTTGCTCAACGTTACGGTCACCGGGGTGCCGGCGGCGTTGGTCAGGGTCGCGGTGTACACGATCGAACCGCCTTCAGCCACGGTGCCCGTTGCGCTCAGCGTCAGGTTGGTGGTGTCCACGGTGTCGGTGACGGTGGTCGAAACCGGTGTCTTGTCGCCCACGAGGTTTTCGTAGTTGCCGCCGCTGACATCGGTGATCGAGTTGGTCAGCGGTGAGTGGCCGTTCAACGCGTCGTTCGGTGCGGTGGTGGTCACGGTGCCGGTGGTCTTGCCGACTTCGATGGTGATCGATTGGCCGTTGGCCAGGGTCACGGT
>NZ_NEIU01000041.1:0-5353 GCF_002113595.1 Pseudomonas sp. B3(2017) | reverse complement strand
TGTAGAATGCGCGCCTCGGTCGAGACGAAAGGCTTGACCAACCGCTCTTTAACAACTGAATCAAGCAATTCGTGTGGGTGCTTGTGGAGTCAGACTGACAGTCAGAAAGATTATCAGCATCACAAGTTACTCCGCGAGAAATCAAAGATGTAACCAACGATTGCTGAGCCAAGTTTAGGGTTTTCACAAAACCCAACGATGTTTGAACTGAAGAGTTTGATCATGGCTCAGATTGAACGCTGGCGGCAGGCCTAACACATGCAAGTCGAGCGGATGAAGGGAGCTTGCTCCCTGATTCAGCGGCGGACGGGTGAGTAATGCCTAGGAATCTGCCTGGTAGTGGGGGACAACGTCTCGAAAGGGACGCTAATACCGCATACGTCCTACGGGAGAAAGCAGGGGACCTTCGGGCCTTGCGCTATCAGATGAGCCTAGGTCGGATTAGCTAGTTGGTGAGGTAAAGGCTCACCAAGGCGACGATCCGTAACTGGTCTGAGAGGATGATCAGTCACACTGGAACTGAGACACGGTCCAGACTCCTACGGGAGGCAGCAGTGGGGAATATTGGACAATGGGCGAAAGCCTGATCCAGCCATGCCGCGTGTGTGAAGAAGGTCTTCGGATTGTAAAGCACTTTAAGTTGGGAGGAAGGGTTGTACGTTAATACCGTGCAATTTTGACGTTACCGACAGAATAAGCACCGGCTAACTCTGTGCCAGCAGCCGCGGTAATACAGAGGGTGCAAGCGTTAATCGGAATTACTGGGCGTAAAGCGCGCGTAGGTGGTTCGTTAAGTTGGATGTGAAATCCCCGGGCTCAACCTGGGAACTGCATCCAAAACTGGCGAGCTAGAGTATGGTAGAGGGTGGTGGAATTTCCTGTGTAGCGGTGAAATGCGTAGATATAGGAAGGAACACCAGTGGCGAAGGCGACCACCTGGACTGATACTGACACTGAGGTGCGAAAGCGTGGGGAGCAAACAGGATTAGATACCCTGGTAGTCCACGCCGTAAACGATGTCAACTAGCCGTTGGGAGCCTTGAGCTCTTAGTGGCGCAGCTAACGCATTAAGTTGACCGCCTGGGGAGTACGGCCGCAAGGTTAAAACTCAAATGAATTGACGGGGGCCCGCACAAGCGGTGGAGCATGTGGTTTAATTCGAAGCAACGCGAAGAACCTTACCAGGCCTTGACATGCAGAGAACTTTCCAGAGATGGATTGGTGCCTTCGGGAACTCTGACACAGGTGCTGCATGGCTGTCGTCAGCTCGTGTCGTGAGATGTTGGGTTAAGTCCCGTAACGAGCGCAACCCTTGTCCTTAGTTACCAGCACGTCATGGTGGGCACTCTAAGGAGACTGCCGGTGACAAACCGGAGGAAGGTGGGGATGACGTCAAGTCATCATGGCCCTTACGGCCTGGGCTACACACGTGCTACAATGGTCGGTACAGAGGGTTGCCAAGCCGCGAGGTGGAGCTAATCCCATAAAACCGATCGTAGTCCGGATCGCAGTCTGCAACTCGACTGCGTGAAGTCGGAATCGCTAGTAATCGCGAATCAGAATGTCGCGGTGAATACGTTCCCGGGCCTTGTACACACCGCCCGTCACACCATGGGAGTGGGTTGCACCAGAAGTAGCTAGTCTAACCTTCGGGGGGACGGTTACCACGGTGTGATTCATGACTGGGGTGAAGTCGTAACAAGGTAGCCGTAGGGGAACCTGCGGCTGGATCACCTCCTTAATCGACGACGTCAGCGGCTCCATGAGCTCCCACACGAATTGCTTGATTCATTGAAGAAGACGATTGGGTCTGTAGCTCAGTTGGTTAGAGCGCACCCCTGATAAGGGTGAGGTCGGCAGTTCGAATCTGCCCAGACCCACCAATTACGGTGCACCCTGTAGCGATACGGGGCCATAGCTCAGCTGGGAGAGCGCCTGCCTTGCACGCAGGAGGTCAGCGGTTCGATCCCGCTTGGCTCCACCATTACCGGTTGGTGATCCACTGTCTTGAAGCTTAGAAATGAGCATTCCGTCGAGAGACGGTGAATGTTGATTTCTGACCTTTGTCAGATCGTTCTTTAAAAATTTGGGTATGTGATAGAAAGACTGATGAAGCACTTTCACTGGTGCGGATTCAGGCTAAGGTAAAATTTGTGAGTTGCTCTTGGAGCAATGCGAATTTTCGGCGAATGTCGTCTTCACAGTATAACCAGATTGCTTGGGGTTATATGGTCAAGTGAAGAAGCGCATACGGTGGATGCCTTGGCAGTCAGAGGCGATGAAAGACGCGGTAGCCTGCGATAAGCTTCGGGGAGTCGGCAAACAGACTTTGATCCGGAGATCTCTGAATGGGGGAACCCAGCCAGCACAAGCTGGTTATCTTGCACTGAATACATAGGTGCAAGAGGCGAACCAGGGGAACTGAAACATCTAAGTACCCTGAGGAAAAGAAATCAACCGAGATTCCCTTAGTAGTGGCGAGCGAACGGGGACTAGCCCTTAAGTGGCTTTGAGATTAGCGGAACGCTCTGGAAAGTGCGGCCATAGTGGGTGATAGCCCTGTACGCGAAAATCTCTTTGCCATGAAATCGAGTAGGACGGAGCACGAGAAACTTTGTCTGAACATGGGGGGACCATCCTCCAAGGCTAAATACTACTGACTGACCGATAGTGAACCAGTACCGTGAGGGAAAGGCGAAAAGAACCCCGGAGAGGGGAGTGAAATAGATCCTGAAACCGTATGCGTACAAGCAGTGGGAGCAGACTTCGTTCTGTGACTGCGTACCTTTTGTATAATGGGTCAGCGACTTATATTCAGTGGCGAGCTTAACCGAATAGGGGAGGCGTAGCGAAAGCGAGTCTTAATAGGGCGTTTAGTCGCTGGGTATAGACCCGAAACCGGGCGATCTATCCATGGGCAGGTTGAAGGTTAGGTAACACTGACTGGAGGACCGAACCGACTACCGTTGAAAAGTTAGCGGATGACCTGTGGATCGGAGTGAAAGGCTAATCAAGCTCGGAGATAGCTGGTTCTCCTCGAAAGCTATTTAGGTAGCGCCTCATGTATCACTGTAGGGGGTAGAGCACTGTTTCGGCTAGGGGGTCATCCCGACTTACCAAACCGATGCAAACTCCGAATACCTACAAGTGCCGAGCATGGGAGACACACGGCGGGTGCTAACGTCCGTCGTGAAAAGGGAAACAACCCAGACCGTCAGCTAAGGTCCCAAAGTTATGGTTAAGTGGGAAACGATGTGGGAAGGCTTAGACAGCTAGGAGGTTGGCTTAGAAGCAGCCACCCTTTAAAGAAAGCGTAATAGCTCACTAGTCGAGTCGGCCTGCGCGGAAGATGTAACGGGGCTCAAACCATACACCGAAGCTACGGGTATCACGCAAGTGATGCGGTAGAGGAGCGTTCTGTAAGCCTGTGAAGGTGAGTTGAGAAGCTTGCTGGAGGTATCAGAAGTGCGAATGCTGACATGAGTAACGACAATGGGTGTGAAAAACACCCACGCCGAAAGACCAAGGTTTCCTGCGCAACGTTAATCGACGCAGGGTTAGTCGGTCCCTAAGGCGAGGCTGAAAAGCGTAGTCGATGGAAAACAGGTTAATATTCCTGTACTTCCGGTTATTGCGATGGAGGGACGGAGAAGGCTAGGCCAGCTTGGCGTTGGTTGTCCAAGTTTAAGGTGGTAGGCTGGGATCTTAGGTAAATCCGGGATCCCAAGGCCGAGAGCTGATGACGAGTTGCCTTTAGGCGACGAAGTGGTTGATGCCATGCTTCCAAGAAAAGCTTCTAAGCTTCAGATAACCGGGAACCGTACCCCAAACCGACACAGGTGGTTGGGTAGAGAATACCAAGGCGCTTGAGAGAACTCGGGTGAAGGAACTAGGCAAAATGGCACCGTAACTTCGGGAGAAGGTGCGCCGGTGAGGGTGAAGCACTTGCTGCGTAAGCCCACGCCGGTCGAAGATACCAGGCCGCTGCGACTGTTTATTAAAAACACAGCACTCTGCAAACACGAAAGTGGACGTATAGGGTGTGACGCCTGCCCGGTGCCGGAAGGTTAATTGATGGGGTTAGCTAACGCGAAGCTCTTGATCGAAGCCCCGGTAAACGGCGGCCGTAACTATAACGGTCCTAAGGTAGCGAAATTCCTTGTCGGGTAAGTTCCGACCTGCACGAATGGCGTAACGATGGCGGCGCTGTCTCCACCCGAGACTCAGTGAAATTGAAATCGCTGTGAAGATGCAGTGTATCCGCGGCTAGACGGAAAGACCCCGTGAACCTTTACTATAGCTTTGCACTGGACTTTGAATTTGCTTGTGTAGGATAGGTGGGAGGCTTTGAAGCGTGGACGCCAGTTCGCGTGGAGCCATCCTTGAAATACCACCCTGGCAACTTTGAGGTTCTAACTCAGGTCCGTCATCCGGATCGAGGACAGTGTATGGTGGGTAGTTTGACTGGGGCGGTCTCCTCCTAAAGAGTAACGGAGGAGTACGAAGGTGCGCTCAGACCGGTCGGAAATCGGTCGCAGAGTATAAAGGCAAAAGCGCGCTTGACTGCGAGACAGACACGTCGAGCAGGTACGAAAGTAGGTCTTAGTGATCCGGTGGTTCTGTATGGAAGGGCCATCGCTCAACGGATAAAAGGTACTCCGGGGATAACAGGCTGATACCGCCCAAGAGTTCATATCGACGGCGGTGTTTGGCACCTCGATGTCGGCTCATCACATCCTGGGGCTGAAGCCGGTCCCAAGGGTATGGCTGTTCGCCATTTAAAGTGGTACGCGAGCTGGGTTTAGAACGTCGTGAGACAGTTCGGTCCCTATCTGCCGTGGACGTTTGAGATTTGAGAGGGGCTGCTCCTAGTACGAGAGGACCGGAGTGGACGAACCTCTGGTGTTCCGGTTGTCACGCCAGTGGCATTGCCGGGTAGCTATGTTCGGAAAAGATAACCGCTGAAAGCATCTAAGCGGGAAACTTGCCTCAAGATGAGATCTCACTGGAGCCTTGAGCTCCCTGAAGGGCCGTCGAAGACTACGACGTTGATAGGTCGGGTGTGTAAGCGCTGTGAGGCGTTGAGCTAACCGATACTAATTGCCCGTGAGGCTTGACCATATAACACCCAAGCAATTTGCGAACCCGGAAGGGGCCAGATTGCGGTGTGTGGAGACGCCAGAACCGAAAGTTCGCGAAACGCACAAAGCTGTCACATACCCGATTCGCCGAAGCGTCGAAAGACGGTGCGGCACACAGAATTTCTTGACGACCATAGAGCGTTGGAACCACCTGATCCCATCCCGAACTCAGAAGTGAAACGATGCATCGCCGATGGTAGTGTGGGGTTTCC
>NZ_NEIU01000040.1:0-5614 GCF_002113595.1 Pseudomonas sp. B3(2017) | reverse complement strand
CAACGACGACCAGGTGAAGATCCGCGGCGTGCGCATCGAGTTGGGCGAGATCGAGAACTGCCTCAACCACCTGCCGGGGATCCAGGAGGCGGTGCTGCTGGCCCGGGAGGATGAACCCGGCCAAGTGCGCCTGGTGGCGTACTTCACCGCCCAGGCACAAGTCGAGCCGCTGGAGGTGGGCGAACTGCGCACGCACCTGCTGAGCCAACTGCCGGAATACATGGTGCCGTCGGCGTTCGTCCGGCTCGACGCGTTGCCGCTGACCGCCAACGGCAAGCTCGACCGCAAGGCCTTGCCCAAACCCGAGCGCAGCGCGTTGTTCACCCGCGAGTACGAGGTGCCGCAGGGCGAGCTGGAGAACGCATTGGCGCAGGTCTGGGCCGAGGTGCTGCAAGTGGAAAGGGTGGGGCGCCACGACCACTTCTTCGAACTGGGCGGGCATTCGCTGCTGGCGATGCGCATGGTGTCCCAGGTGCGTCAGCGGCTGGGCGTGGAGTTGGCACTGAGCGACCTGTTCGCCAACGCCGAACTGGCCGCCGTGGCCGAGGTGCTGTCCCGTTCGGGCCGCAGCACGCTGCCGGACATCGTGCCGGCGCCGCGCGACCAGGCGCTGCCGCTGTCGTTCGCCCAGCAGCGGTTGTGGTTCCTGTCGCAGATGGAAGGGGCCAACACGGCGTACAACATCCCGATCGCCCTGCGCCTGCGCGGGCGCCTCGACGAAGACGCGCTGCAGCGCTCATTGGCGCGGATTGTCGCCCGCCACGAAACCCTGCGCAGCCGCTTCGCCCAGTTCAATGACGAAGCCGAGGTGCTGATCGCCCCGGTGGACAGCGGCTTGCCGTTGCAGGCTGAAGACCTGCGCCGCCACCCGCAGGCCGAAGACGCGTTGCTGGCGTTGATCGAGGGCGAAGCGTCGGCCCCGTTCGACCTGGAGGGCGATCCGCTGATCCGCGGACGGCTGGTGCGCATGGCCGATGATCACCACGTCTTGCTGCTGACCTTGCACCACATCGTCACCGACGGTTGGTCCATGGGCGTGCTGACCCGCGAGCTGATGGCGCTTTACCAGGCCTTCAGCCACGGCGAGCCCGATCCGCTGCCGCCGCTGGCCTTGCAGTACACCGACTACGCCGTGTGGCAACGCCGCTGGCTCAGCGGCGAGGTGCTGCAACGCCAGAGCGACTACTGGCGCCAGACCCTGAGCGGCGCGCCGGCTTTGCTGGCCTTGCCCACCGACCGGCCGCGGCCGGCGCAGCAGGACTACGCCGGCCGCCAGATCGAAATCACCTTGGATGAACGCCTGACCGCCGGCCTCAACGCGTTGTGCCAGCGCCACGGCGTGACGCTGTACATGGCTCTGACGGGCGCGTGGGCGATGCTGATGGCGCGCCTGTCCGGCCAAGCGGACGTGGTGATCGGCTCGCCGGTGGCCAACCGTGGCCGGGCCGAGATCGAAGGCCTGATCGGCATGTTCGTCAACACCCTGGCGCTGCGCATCGACACCTCGGGCGAGCTGAGCACCGAAGCGCTGCTGGCCCAGGTCAAGGCCCGCACGCTGGAAGCCCAGGCCCACCAGGACCTGCCGTTCGAGCAAGTGGTGGACATCGTCAAGCCGGAGCGCAGCCTGGCCCACAGCCCGTTGTTCCAGACCCTGTTCAGTTGGGAGAGCCGTCAGGGCGAACGCCTGGTCCTCGACAACCTGGCGCTCGAAGGCGTCGCCGAGCCCAGCCACTTCGCCAAGTTCGACCTGTCGCTGACCCTGCGCGAGGCGCAAGGCGAGCTTCGCGGCACGCTGGAGTACGCCACGGCGTTGTTCGACGAAGCGACGGTCGTGCGTTACTTCGGTTACCTGCAGCGGCTGCTGCAAGCGATGGCCAGTGATGACCACGCGGTGCTGGAGCAGGTGCCGATGCTGGCGGAAGACGAACGGCAGGCGTTGCTGTTCGATCTCAACGCCACCGACGTCGACTACGACCTGCAACAGACGATCCATGGCCTGTTCGAGGCCCAGGCCTTGCGCACGCCGCAGGCCGTGGCGGTCAAGAGCGGCGACTGTTCCTTGAGCTACGCCGAGCTGAACCGCCAGGCCAACCGCCTGGCCCGTCACTTGCGCGGCTTGGGCGTGGGCCCGGATGCGCGGGTGGGGATCTGCGTCGAGCGCAGCCCGGAGATGGTGGTGGGCCTGCTGGCGATCCTCAAGGCCGGCGGCGGCTACGTGCCGTTGGACCCGGCCTACCCGGCGGAACGCCTGGCCTACATGCTGGACGACAGCGCCCCGCTGGCGGTGCTGGTGCACGGCGCGACCCGCAGTGTGCTCGGGGAATCCGCCGCCCAGGTGGTCGACCTCGACGAAGCGGTTTGGGCATCGCAACCTGCCGACAACCTGCCGGCGCAGGGCCTGACCCCGCAGCACATGGCCTACGTGATCTACACCTCCGGCTCCACCGGCCAACCCAAGGGCGTGATCAACGAGCATTCCGGTGTGGTCAACCGCCTGCTGTGGATGCAGGACGCCTACCGCCTGAGCGCCGAGGACACGGTGCTGCAAAAGACCCCGTTCAGCTTCGACGTGTCGGTGTGGGAGTTCTTCTGGCCGCTGATGACCGGGGCGCGGCTGGTCATGGCCCGGCCCGAGGGCCACAAGGATCCGCAGTACCTGAGCGACATCATCGCGGCGGAACGCGTCACCACGCTGCACTTCGTGCCGTCGATGCTCGACGTGTTCCTCGCCCATGGCGACACCGCCCGCTGCGCCGGCCTGCGTCAGGTGATGTGCAGCGGCGAGGCGCTGCCGGGCAGCCTGGTGCGGCGCTTCAAGCAGCAGTTGCCGGGCATCGGCCTGCACAACCTGTACGGCCCGACCGAAGCGGCGGTGGACGTCACCGCGTGGGACTGCGCGGGCCCCCTCGACACCACGCCGGACAACACCCCCATCGGCAAACCGATCGCCAACACCCGGATGTACATCCTCGACGGGCAACGGCAACCGGTGCCGCTGGGCGTGGTCGGCGAGCTGTACATCGGCGGCGTGCAAGTGGCGCGGGGTTACCTCAACCGTGCGCCGCTCAGCGCCGAACGGTTCCTGGAGGATCCGTTCCGGCCGCAGGGCCGGATGTACCGCACCGGCGACGTCGCCCGCTGGCTGGCCGACGGCAACATCGAATACCTGGGCCGCAACGACGACCAGGTGAAGATCCGCGGCCTGCGCATCGAGCTGGGCGAGATCCAGTCGCGCCTGAGCGCCCTGGACGGCGTGCAGGAAGCGGCGGTGCTGGCCCGGGAGGACGTGCCGGGGGACAAGCGGCTGGTGGCGTACTACACCGGCACAGCGCAATCGGTGGAGGACCTGCGCACACGGCTGCTCGAACACCTGCCGGACTACATGGTGCCGGCGCTGTTCGTGCACCTGAACGCCTGGCCGCTGAGCCCCAACGGCAAGCTCGACCGCAAGGCATTGCCGGCGCCGGATCAGGCTGCGGCGAGCGTGCGCCAGTACGAGGCCCCGGTCGGCGAGACGGAAATCACCCTTGCGCAACTGTGGTGCGAGCTGCTCAACGTCGAGCGGGTCGGGCGTCATGACCATTTCTTCGAACTGGGCGGGCACTCGCTGCTGGCGGTCAATCTGGTCGCCCGCATGCGCCGCGCCGGCCTGACGGCAGACGTGCGCGTGCTGTTCAACCAGCCGACCCTCGCCGCACTGGCGGCCGCCGTCGGCGGGGCGCCGGAAGCCGAAGTGCCGGCCAACCGCATCGCGCCGGACTGCCGGCGGATCACGCCTGAGCTGTTGCCGCTGGTTGCGCTGGAGCAGGCCGACATCGACCGCATCGTCGCCGGCATCCCTGGCGGCGCGGCCAACGTGCAGGACATTTACCCGCTGGCGCCGTTGCAGGCCGGGATCCTGTTCCATCACCTGACGGCCACCGAGGGCGATCCGTACGTGCTGCAGGCGCAGTTCGCCTTCGCCGACGAGCAGCGTCTGAACGCGTTCGCCGAGGCCTTGCAGCATGTGATCGACCGTCACGACATCCTGCGCACCTCGTTCTACTACGAAGGGCTGGACGAACCGGTGCAGGTGGTCTGGCGCCAGGCGTCGCTGGTGAGCGAAACGCTGGAGCTGGACGCGGAGGCGGGGGACGCGCTGACGCAGTTGCGCGCGCGGTTCAATGTCCGGCATTACCGCATGGCCGTGGATCAGGCACCGTTGCTGCGTGTGGTGCATGCCTGGGATGCGGACAACCGGCGCGTGGTGGCGCTGCTGCTGTTCCATCACCTGGTGATGGATCACGTAGCGCTTGAGGTGCTGCAACACGAGATGAACGCCGTGCTGCTCGGTCACGAGCAGCGCTTGGCGGAACCGGTGCCGTACCGCAACCACGTGGCCCGCGCGCATTCGGGCCTCGACGACCGGGCGCACGAGGCGTTCTTCCGGGCGATGCTTGGCGATGTCGAGGAAGCGACCGTGCCCTATGGCCGCCATGCCGCCCAGGGCGGCGAGACGGCGCGGGCGCACCTGACGCTGGACAATCCGCTCAGCCGTACGCTGCGGCGCCAGGCCCGACGCCTGGGCATCAGCGTCGCCAGCCTGATGCACCTGGCCTGGGCTCAGGTGCTGGGGCAACTGGCGGGCCGCGACGACGTGGTATTTGGCACCGTCCTGCTCGGCCGCCTGCACGGCGGCGAGGGTGTCGAGCGCTCGCCGGGGGTGTTCGTCAATACCTTGCCGCTGCGCATCGGCCTGACCGGGCAAACCGTGAAGGCCGCCGCGCTGGCCGTCCAGCAACGCTTGAACCAACTGCTGGAGCATGAACACGTGCAACTGGCGCTGGTGCAGCATTGCAGCGCCATGGCGCCGGGCACGCCGCTGTTCGGCACGTTGCTCAATTACCGCCACAGCGCACCGCAGGGTGCAGCCTCCGCCGAGGCGGAGCGCGCCTGGCAGGGCATGCGATTGCTGGAGGCCGAGGAACACACCAACTATCCCGTGACCCTCAGCGTCGATGACCTGGGCGAGGATTTCAGCCTGACGGCGTTGACCGGGGCGGGGATCGAGGCCCGGCGGATCTGCGGATACATGCACGGCGCGCTGGAGCGCCTGGCGCTTGCGTTGGAGCAGTCGCCGAACCTGCCGATCGATCAACTGACGATCCTGACGGCGGCGGAACGCGAGCAAGTGCTGCACGGCTTCAACGCCAGCGCCGCCGCCTACCCGCAAGGCCTCACCACCCAGCAACGCTTCGAAGCCCAGGCCGAACAGCGGCCCGACGCCGTGGCCGCCGCGTTCCTCGGCGAACAGCTGACCTACGCCGACCTCAATCGCCGCGCCAACGCCCTGGCCCGGCACCTGACCGGGCTGGGCGTGCGCCCCGACGACCGCGTCGCCATCGTCGCCCGCCGCGGGCTGGACACCTTGGTCGGCCTGGTGGCGATCCTCAAGGCCGGCGCCGGCTACGTGCCGGTGGATCCGGCGCACCCGGCCGAGCGCCTGGAGTACCTGCTCAGCGACAGCGCCCCGGTGGCGGTGCTGACCCAAAGCGGTTTGCGCGAGCGGTTGCCGGCGCTGGCGGTGCCGGTGCTCGACCTCGACCTCCAACAATGGCCGGCGGACGACACCGGC